>NZ_JAASUG010000030.1:0-1664 GCF_014322885.1 Listeria grandensis
TTATTTGCTAGCGAAGTCAATTTGACGCAAGGATCTTATTCACGGTGTTGAATAAGTATTCAGATTCATCTTTTATTTGAAAGAGAGTTTGATCCTGGCTCAGGACGAACGCTGGCGGCGTGCCTAATACATGCAAGTCGAACGAACCGAAGAAAGAGCTTGCTCTTTCGGACGTTAGTGGCGGACGGGTGAGTAACACGTGGGCAACCTGCCTGTAAGTTGGGGATAACTCCGGGAAACCGGGGCTAATACCGAATAATAACAAGCGTCGCATGACGCCTGTTTGAAAGATGGTTTCGGCTATCACTTACAGATGGGCCCGCGGTGCATTAGCTAGTTGGTAGGGTAATGGCCTACCAAGGCGACGATGCATAGCCGACCTGAGAGGGTGATCGGCCACACTGGGACTGAGACACGGCCCAGACTCCTACGGGAGGCAGCAGTAGGGAATCTTCCGCAATGGACGAAAGTCTGACGGAGCAACGCCGCGTGTGTGAAGAAGGTTTTCGGATCGTAAAGCACTGTTGTTAGAGAAGAACAAGGATAAGAGTAACTGCTTGTCCCTTGACGGTATCTAACCAGAAAGCCACGGCTAACTACGTGCCAGCAGCCGCGGTAATACGTAGGTGGCAAGCGTTGTCCGGATTTATTGGGCGTAAAGCGAGCGCAGGCGGTTTCTTAAGTCTGATGTGAAAGCCCCCGGCTTAACCGGGGAGGGTCATTGGAAACTGAGAGACTTGAATGCAGGAGAGGTAAGTGGAATTCCACGTGTAGCGGTGAAATGCGTAGATATGTGGAGGAACACCAGTGGCGAAGGCGGCTTACTGGCCTGTAATTGACGCTGAGGCTCGAAAGCGTGGGGAGCAAACAGGATTAGATACCCTGGTAGTCCACGCCGTAAACGATGAGTGCTAAGTGTTAGGGGGTTTCCGCCCCTTAGTGCTGCAGCTAACGCATTAAGCACTCCGCCTGGGGAGTACGACCGCAAGGTTGAAACTCAAAGGAATTGACGGGGGCCCGCACAAGTGGTGGAGCATGTGGTTTAATTCGAAGCAACGCGAAGAACCTTACCAGGTCTTGACATCCTTTGACCATTCTGGAGACAGAACTTTCCCTTCGGGGACAAAGTGACAGGTGGTGCATGGTTGTCGTCAGCTCGTGTCGTGAGATGTTGGGTTAAGTCCCGCAACGAGCGCAACCCTTGATTTTAGTTGCCAGCATTTAGTTGGGCACTCTAAAGTGACTGCCGGTGCAAGCCGGAGGAAGGTGGGGATGACGTCAAATCATCATGCCCCTTATGACCTGGGCTACACACGTGCTACAATGGATAATACAAAGGGTTGCCAAACCGCGAGGTCGAGCTAATCCCATAAAATTATTCTCAGTTCGGATTGTAGGCTGCAACTCGCCTACATGAAGCCGGAATCACTAGTAATCGTGGATCAGCATGCCACGGTGAATACGTTCCCGGGCCTTGTACACACCGCCCGTCACACCACGAGAGTTTGTAACACCCGAAGTCGGTAGGGTAACCTTTATGGAGCCAGCCGCCGAAGGTGGGACAGATAATTGGGGTGAAGTCGTAACAAGGTAGCCGTATCGGAAGGTGCGGCTGGATCACCTCCTTTCTAAGGAAAAGGAAACCTGTATTCGTTTTATCTTCT
>NZ_JAASUG010000031.1:0-1286 GCF_014322885.1 Listeria grandensis
TCTCGTACGAAGTCGGGCATCACCATGGTCGGGATATAAACCAAGATGTAGAGTAGCCAATAAACGACTTGGGATGGGCGGTTCACAGTTGATTCAGACCAAATAATGGGAATGAGCGCTAAGATGATGGATACCATTTTTACTGATCCCGATGGTTGTAGGTTAATCAGTGAGTAGTAGCTGTAGTTCGGCGAGATGAGCTGAATGTAACCAATATAGAGGCTGGCGATGTAACATAATACACCGATAACAAGGACTAATTTTTCTACTTTCAACTTCACTGATCGTGCTCCTTTCATGTTTTCTTTCCTTACTTCTATTTAACATGGCTGGCGATTTTAACGTGGTGTGACAAACGCGAAATTTCGTAGTGAGTGGTAGGATAAGAATAGAAATATCCCATAAAAAACACTGCCTATAACTGCGTAACTCGTAAGGACTGTGAGAATATCCCATTGTTGCGTATGCGCGATGAAAAATAGCGCAACGATGCTGACGAACCGCGAGACATCCCAAAGGAATTGCGTTTTTTGACGTCCGATTAAATACAATGTTTGCGAAACAGGGACGGTGACCAATTGCAGATAAAAAACCGGTAGCAGACGCTGGACGTATTCACCTGACACACGCCATTCTTCTCCAAAAACTAATGCGAAAAGACTTGGCGCAAACACAGCGAAAATAGCGAAAATCGGTAAGCCGTAAAGCAGTGCTGTACGGACGACATTTTTAAATAAGTCCAAAACGCGTGCCGATTCTGTATGCATGCCTTTTGCCGCCACGCTATAAAAAACTTGGCTGAGCACGCTTGTTAATAGTACGATTGGCATCCCAATCACGCGTTGGCCCATTCCGAAAAATCCAGCGACTTCGTTTCCAAAATAGTAAGTGATTAATAATAGCGGGACTTGTAATGTCAAGGTGTTGATAAATAATGACCCAGATGAAAGCAGTGGATAGCGATAATATTTGCGAACCAAAAAGCCGATATTTCGTTTCGTAAAACCCACTTTGACACGTGTTTTCCAAAAGCTAATCCCTTGAATCGTCGCACTTCCAAATCGGCCAAGTATATCGCTAATAATTAATCCGAAGCTTAGCGCAGCAAGCTGAAAGCCTGACGTCACAGCACTTTGTGCTAGTTTTGCATGAGAGATCGTTGCAAATCGTTGCTCCCGCATCTGCCAAAATGTGAAGGTTTGGATCGCACTTCCAAAGAAAATGCCTAGCGAAAGTAGTAGAATGGCGTGTGGGGATACACTAACATTCAATAGAGAGAAGGCTGA
>NZ_JAASUG010000032.1:0-1268 GCF_014322885.1 Listeria grandensis
TTTTCTGGATCTGGATTCTTGATAAAGCGAACCGTTTGGTCTAAGTCATTGATATCTTCATGTACCACAACTTCTTTGCCATTGCGGAATAATTTCTCAAAGACAACCACTTCACTTCCAGCTAGTTCACGTGCATCTAAGTCAAAGGCTACTTCCACGACACCATTTGATTCTTCTGGTGTGAAGGTTGTTTCGCCTAGCACTTCTTTACCGTTTGATAGGACTGGCTTACCTGTTGCTTTATCCATTAGTTTTCCTGTTACGGTATATTCTTTTCCAACGATTAAGTCTTCATAGTATACCTTGTCAATAATCGTTACTTTTTCTTCTGGCATGATTTCTTTGTCACCATTTTGATCTGTTGCGATGGTTTTTAGGTCTGGTTTCGTGAATTTCACGGTTTGGTCCGCATCATTAATGTCTGTATGCACCGCTACTTCTTTGTTGTCAGTATACAGGCGCTCAAATGCTACCACTTCTTGACCTGCTAAAGCCTTGGCGTTGAATGTGAATGTTACATCTACTTCGCCATTGGCTGTTTCTGGTGTGAAGGTTGTTTCTGCTTCTACTTGCTCACCGTCTACTAATAATGGTGCTTCTGTAGATTTGTCCATCAAAATTCCTTTCACCGTGTACTCACGACCTGGTGTAAGATTTTCATAACGAACCGTATCGACTAGGCTGATTTCTTCTTCTGGGCTTGGGCTTTGTGTGCCTGTCTCTACATCACGTAATGTTGTACCGATTTCTGGTGTCTTGATGGTTACTGTTTGTCCTTCGTCGTTAATATCTTCGTGATTGACTACTTCTTTGCCATTACGCATTAATTTCTCAAATACGACTAGATCCTTACCGTATAAGTCACTTGCATCAAATGTGAAGGCTACTTCTACAGAACCGTCTGTGTTTTCTGGTGTGAAGGTTGTTTCGCTGCGTACTTCTTCACCCTTTACAAGAACTGGTGCATTTGTTGCTTTGTCCATCAGAATTCCTTGTAGTGTGTATTCTTTACCTGCGATTAGATCTTTGTAGTCTACTACGTCGATGATAGTTACTTCGTTGTCTGCATTAAGCTCTTTTTCACCGTTTTGGTCCGTTGCTGTTGTTCCGATTTCTGGTGTTTTGAAGTGAACGGTTTGATTCGCATCGTTAATATCTGTATGCACCGCTACTTCTCTACCATTTTGGTACATCGTCTCAAAGGCTACGATTTCTTGTCCTGCTAAACCTTTGGCGTTGAATGTGAACGTTACGTCTACTTCGCCATT
>NZ_JAASUG010000033.1:0-1081 GCF_014322885.1 Listeria grandensis
CTTCCAAAGAAAATGCCTAGCGAAAGTAGTAGAATGGCGTGTGGGGATACACTAACATTCAATAGAGAGAAGGCTGAAATACCTGTGAGGAAATATAAGAGGAGCATCAGGCTAGATAAGGCGAGGGCTATCATCAAGCATATTTTTACAAGCAATGTTGCAACACGCTTCGTTTTGGCAATCGGAATCGCTCGTTCTAGTGAGAGAGCCATGCTGTTGCTGAAAATACTAATAATACTGAGATACACCGTGTATGTCCCAAAAACTTCTGGACCATATATCCGTGATAGAAAAGGCGCAGCTAGGAAAACGAGGCATTGCGCTAATGCGTTTCCTTTTAGTAACCGCCATGCAAATTTCTTGAAATTCATCTTTTGCTCACCTTTTCTTCATTATTTGTAGTAATACGCTGATTTCTTCTCCGGTTTAGCTTTGTTACAAATGATCCCAACAACGTTTGCACCTGCTGATTTTACTTCTCTAATTGTCTGCTCGAGTTTACTACGCTTCACACTTCGCAGGGCAACAACAACAATCACACCGTCTACTTTACTTGCAATAATGGGTGTATCTGCCAAAATCGCAGGCGGGGCATCAATAAATATAAAATCATATGTTGCATCAAGCTCCGCAAAAAAGGCATCAAAGTCAAAGCTTGCAAGTAGCTCCGCCGGGTTGTGCGGCAACATTCCTGATACCAGAATATCCAGATTCTCCACTCCCGTCTTCTGAATCGCTTTTTTCACGTCTGTGCCGTCTTTCAAAATATCTGCAAACCCGTAATAATTCTCGACTTGAAAAATCGTGTCTTGTGTCGGGCGTCGTAAATCTCCATCGATAATCAGAATACGTTTATCTTGTTGCGCAAAGAATGCTGCTAAATTAGCGATAACCACCGATTTCCCTTCACCAGAAGCCGATGAAGTCACCATTAAATGCTTGGCGCTACGCTTTTCTGCAAGAAACTGTAAGCTCGTACGAATCATCCGAAATTGTTCTGCAATTTGTGTATTTCGTTGTGTAAAAACCGTTAATTTCTTATCATCTTTACTTTTCGCTATTTTTATCATAGTTTCCTCCT
>NZ_JAASUG010000034.1:0-1001 GCF_014322885.1 Listeria grandensis
TAACACTCATGCTTCCCGCCAGAATATTGAACAGTTGCGGTAGTTCATCCAAACTCGTCTTCCGCAAAAACTGACCAACTTTCGTGATGTAGGCATCTGGTGAGCTCAGTAAATGGGTCGGCATATCTTTGGGCGTATCAACGTACATGGTGCGGAATTTAAAAATTGTAAAGGCTGTTTTATCTGCACCTACACGCTGTTGTTTGAACAAAATCGGACCTTTCGAGTCTACTTTGATACCGATGGCCACAAGTGCCAATACCGGCGCTAACAAAATAATCCCAATCACCGCAAGAACGATATCCATCCATCGTTTCAAAAATCGATTATACAATCTTCTCATCTCCTTGAGTATGGCTAGCATTCGCTAACTGAATTGTTTTTTCGGCGGCTTCTCGGTCGTTTAACTGTAAAATTGTTTGTAAATAATCGAGTAATATACTTTCTTCCACCGGCGTCACTTTTCCAACAAAAATCTTCGGGAAAATCTGTTCCGTCACGAGTTCCTCGGTTGTTAGGAGTTCTTCGTAAAGCTTCTCGCCAGGACGGATACCTGTTTCGATAATCGGGATTTCCTTTTCGGTCAGACCGCTGAGACGGATTAGATTTTTCGCTAGGTCCACGATTTTCACGGGCTCTCCCATATCGAGAACGAAAATTTCGCCCCCCTTGGCAAGGCTCCCTGCTTGGAGTACGAGCTTGGCAGCTTCCGGAATGGTCATGAAATAACGCGTCATGCGCTTATCCGTAATCGTGATCGGTTGACCTTTTTTGATTTGTTCTTTAAAAAGTGGAACGACACTACCACTACTGCCTAGGACGTTTCCAAAACGAACGGCGACAAACTTAGTGTTACTTTTTTCATGGAACGACTGGATAATCATTTCAGCGATACGCTTCGTTGATCCCATCACGTTTGGCGGTTTCACCGCTTTATCCGATGAAACCATCACCATACTCTCTACACCGATTTCATGCGCGACTTGCGCGACATTTCGCGT
>NZ_JAASUG010000035.1:0-871 GCF_014322885.1 Listeria grandensis
GATGCTGTAACAGATCCAGCCGTAAAGGAATCCTTACAAGCGGACCTAGATAAAGCCAAAGCATTACTTGTAAATGATACAATTACGAATATTGATACACATATTGCTGGAACAGGTTACGTTACAGGAACAACATCGCCAGGAGTAACTCGTGTAGGGCTATTTGTAAATGGTGTCCTTGTCAAAACAGCAGCGGCAAGTAATGGTGAATTCCGAATCTATGCAGGTGGTGCACCTGAATTGAAAATTGCTGGACAAATCTTTGAAATTGCTGCACTGACATCAACAAACGTAGCAGGAGAAAAAACAGCGTCTATCGTTTCACCAAAAGGTAACTCTAAATTAGCAGCTCCGACGATTAATGATTTCTACAAAGGAGAAGGGTATATTACAGGAACTGTGCCAACAGGTGCTACGAAAGTTGCCCTTTATATTGATGGAGCATTTATTCGTTATGGTGCGATCACAGGAAATGACTTCAAAATTTACGGATATGATGCTTCACACTTAAGAACGCACGGTAACCAATTCCATGTATTAGTAGAAGATGCTACTGGACAAAAAAGTGATTTGACAGCAAGTACTGTCAAGTCAAAAGAAACAACAGTGGAACCAGATGATTTGACTACAAAATCTAGCTACCTTACGGGATCGGTGCTTTCTGAAGATGCGAAACGTATCGCCTTATATGTAAATGGAGAATTTGTTCGTTACGGAGCTGTCACAGAAGCAGGATATCGTGTTTACATTTATGATGTAAAAGCGTTAAAAGAAGCAGGGGCAGAATATGAGCTACAAGTATTAGACGCAGGAAACAATGTCCTAACAACTATTAAAGAAACAGTTAAATAAGTTCTAAATGGAAATAAGG
>NZ_JAASUG010000036.1:0-667 GCF_014322885.1 Listeria grandensis
TTGGTGGAGCCTAGCGGGGTCGAACCGCTGACCTCCTGCGTGCAAAGCAGGCGCTCTCCCAACTGAGCTAAGGCCCCTTCATAACAAATGGGTATTCTTTTAATGGTCGGGAAGACAGGATTCGAACCTGCGACCCCTTGGTCCCAAACCAAGTGCTCTACCAAGCTGAGCTACTTCCCGAAAGTGCGCCCGAGAGGATTCGAACCTCTAACCGCTTGATTCGTAGTCAAGTACTCTATCCAGTTGAGCTACGGGCGCATTATAATAAGTATATATGGTGCCGAGGACCGGAATCGAACCGGTACGGATATCACTATCCGCAGGATTTTAAGTCCTGTGCGTCTGCCAGTTCCGCCACCCCGGCGTTAGAAACTTTATAATGGCAACATTCAAGCTTGGAGCGGAAGACGGGGTTCGAACCCGCGACCCCCACCTTGGCAAGGTGGTGCTCTACCACTGAGCTACTTCCGCAATATTTATGTAAATAGTGCGGGTGAAAGGACTTGAACCTTCACGCCTCGCGGCGCCAGATCCTAAATCTGGTGCGTCTGCCAATTCCGCCACACCCGCAAAATGAGCCGTGATGGGCTCGAACCATCGACCCTCTGATTAAAAGTCAGATGCTCTACCAACTGAGCTAACGGCTCACAATACAAATAAATACTAT
>NZ_JAASUG010000037.1:0-585 GCF_014322885.1 Listeria grandensis
TTTTGCCCTGTACGCTAAATTTTCTGTGAGTTCTGTGTTGATTCGGTGGTACTCGCTAGCGCTTTCCGGCGTTTCTTTGCGGTGCACGAGAGCCGCGGCATGTAAAACCGTATCATACTGGCTAAAATCAATGGCTTCCCAGTTTGGCGTTCGGACGGATAAGAGATCCACGCCCACTTCTGGGTGATGTTGCGCCATCCAACTCTCAAATTGCGTACCTACATACCCTTGCTTTCCCGTGACTAAAATGCGCATCAGCTCGCTCCTTCTTGAATTCCATCGCGTTTCATGACTTTACGTATGGTGCTGAAAATAAGTTTTATATCCGTGCCAAAAGACAATTTCCGGCTATACAATCCATCTAAGGCGGCTTTTTCTTCGATCGATAATGTGTCGCGTCCCATCACTTGCGCAAGTCCTGATAATCCTGGCTTCAGCTCAGTCGCCCCTGCTTCCTCGCGCTTTTCAATCAAATCCGCTTGGTTATACAAAGCTGGGCGCGGACCGATAACACTCATGCTTCCCGCCAGAATATTGAACAGTTGCGGTAGTTCATCCAAACTCGTCTTCCGCAAAAACTGACCA